>CBDCGK010000001.1:0-23731 GCA_965216675.1 Acidimicrobiales bacterium
GCCGGACGTGAACGACTCCGAGTTCGACTGCACGATCGAGCACGTCACTGCCGACCCAGATGATGTCGCCGAGTACCTCGGCATGAAGTGGCGCAGGGGCAGGGGAGCGGTCGACGATCCTGTGCGGGCCGCAGTCGCAGTCCGGCTGGGGTTGCGCTACGTGCGCAATCTGGGCGACGCCGAGATATCCCGAATCGAGGCCGCCCGACTAGTTGCCGGTCGGTTCGAATCTCCCGAAGATCTTGCCCAGCGCACGGGGCTGCCTCTCGACGCTCTCGAAGGTCTGGCGGCTTCTGGCGCGCTGAACTCGCTGGGGCTGGGGAGGCGCGATGGCATCTGGGCCGCCGGTGCTCTGGCCGAACTCGGCCCCGATCGGCTCGCCCTAGCTGTTGGGGGCTCGACCTCCTGAGCTGGCCAAGATGGACAGGTATGAACAGGTAAAGGCGGACCTGTGGTCGACGTCCATCTCGGTGACTCACCCCGTGAGTTTCATCCGTGAAGAACTTGCTGCATCAGGCTGCCTGACGAACCAACAGGCTCTCGAGTTGCGCCGCCACGGGACCAAAGCACGGGTCGGTGGTCTGGTTACGCATCGGCAGCGGACCCGGTACGGCCAACGGCGTGCGATTCTTGAATCTCGAGGACGAGACGGGATTGCTCAACGTCGTGGTGTTGCCTCCAGTGTGGGATGCCAACTACGAGATCGCCCGCAAATCAGTGGGGATGGTCATCCAAGGCGTTCTCGAACACCGTGACGGGGTGACGAACCTGGTGGCACACCGGTTCGAGCATTGGCCGGTGCTCGCCATACCGTCTCGGGACTTTCGTTAGTCGAGGTAGCCGGAGGCGTTCCCGACGGCTTCAATGGGCGCATGAGCGAGCACCGCCGCGAGATCGATCACCTGGTGGTGCCTGTGCCCGACCTCGATGCTGCGGCGGAGGCGGCAGAGGCTGCCGGATATGTGGTGACGCCGCGCGCCGATCACCCCTTCGGGACATCGAATCGACTCGTGGTCCTCAGCGAGACGTATATAGAACTGGTGGCGGTGACCCGCCCCGACCTAGCGGCCGGCAACCGATTCGCGGCTGAAGTTCAGCGTGCGGTTTCAGATGGCACGGGTATCAACTACGTCGTCCTGCGTACCACCGACATCGAACGAGACATGCGAACCATGGAGGCAAGCGGCGTGACCGATATCACCACTCTGGACTTCTCCCGCCCGGCACCCCGGGTTGATGGGACGGAGATTGAAGCCGCATTCAGCCTCGCGTTCGCGCCGGCACGGCAAGGAGGCACCGACTCGTTCTTGTGTCGGCACTTGACGCGCCAGGCGATCTGGTATCCACCGCATCTGGACCATCGCAATGGCGCCACAGAGCTGTGTGCCGTCGCGGTGGCCGGCGACCCTCCCCCGGCTGGCCGACATCTTTCCTTCTGATGAGGTCACCTATAGGGCCGACGCCGACCGCATCGGGACCGGCGGCGGTGTAGAGCTCCAGTCCCACCTTGGCCACACCGAACCAGGGTGAGAGCTGGCGGGCCAACCGGACGGCCTCGACGAGGTCGTCGACATCAAGTGCGAGCGCCATCCGAGCCCGGAGCTCGGGGGAAAGGCCTTCGGTGACCTGCTCGGTGGTTTTCGTCACGACGTCTTCTCCTGCATGTCAGACTCCTGCAACACCGGCGTCAAAGCCGGGCCGTACCGATGAGGTCACGGATTCTCTCTACCCTCTGCTTAGCACACCAAACGGCCAGTTCGGTGACCAATCGTCCCACGATTGCGGGATCGGCGAACGTCGCGGTCCCCACCTGCACGGCATCGGCACCCACTCGCAGGTACTCGATCACATCACCGACCCGGGCGATCCCGCCGACACCAACGATCGGCAGGTCCGGGCAGGCCGCTCGCACGTCGGCCACCGCTCGAACGGCCAGGGGTTTGATGGCCGGACCCGACACCCCGCCGCCGCCGCCCCCCAACACAGGGACACCGGTGACCGGATCGATCACGAGGCCGAAGAACGTGTTGACCAACGTCACCGCCTCCGCACCGCCGTCGCGGGCGGCCCGGGCGATGTCGGGCAAACCGACGAGCCCGATGTTCGGGCTCAGCTTGGCCCAGCGGGGGCGACCACAGCCCGATGTTGCGGCCAGTACCTCGGCGGTAATGGCGGCCGAGTGGGCGAACATCTCGTTTCCGGCCTCGGTGTTGGGGCACGAGATGTTGACCTCGACCGCAACGACCGCAGCCGGGGCGTCGGCCAGCATCTCGGCCGCCTGTCGATAGTCGTCGACGCTGCGGCCCCAGATCGATGCGACAACCCTGGCCCCGGTCGCCACGAGCTCCGGCAGTTCCTCGGTGAGCCACGACTGCACGCCGGGCCCCTGGAGGCCGACCGAGTTGATCATGCCGCCGGTGGTGGCGTGGACCCGAAGCGGCGGATTGCCCGACCAGGCGAACGGCGCCAATGACTTGACGACCACCGCCCCGAGGCTCGACAGATCACAGTAGGCACCCAGTTCGGCCCCGTGGCCCGCCGTTCCCGCCGCGGTCATGATCGGATTGGGCAGATGCACCGATCCGACAATGGTCCTCAGATCGGTCATCGATCCGTGCCACCAGCGATGACCCGTCCCACGGTGCGATGCCGCCTCACCGCTCCGTCCGACCCGTGGCGTGGATGGCCTGTAGCGGCCGCACATCCAGTGCATGGTCGGCCAAGTCCGTCATGCCCCGGACTGCGGCGAGGGCTGCCGCCACCGTGGTGACCAGCGGAACACCGTGCTGGCCGGCGGCCCGCCGGATGTAGGCGCCGTCGGCTCGTGGACCGCGCCCCCTCGGCGTGTTGATGACAAGCGAGATCTTGCCCTGACCGATCAGCTCGACCGCGGTCACCTCACCCTGGTCGAGTCGGGCGACGACCTGCTCGACCGGCAGGCCGGCCTGCTCGAGGCGGGCCGCGGTGCCTGCGGTCGCCACCAGGCAGTGGCCGAGTTCGTGCAGGCGGCGGGCCACCTCGAGCCCCTCCTCCTTGTCCCGGTCGGCCAGGGAGAGGAACACGCAGGCCTCGCCGGTTCGGGGAAGGTTCGTTCCGGCGGCCAGCTGGCTCTTGATGAAGGCGAGTCCCGGTGACACGTCGATGCCCATGACCTCGCCGGTCGAACGCATCTCAGGGCCCAGGAGAGCGTCGGACTCGGGGAACCGGTTGAACGGCAGCACCGCCTCCTTGACCGCCCAGAATCGACGGTTGACGTCGCCGGTCAAAAGACCCTCGTCGCGAAGCTCGGCCAGGGTCGCCCCGGCCATCACCCGCGACGCGATCTTGGCCAGCGGCCGGCCTGTCGCCTTGGCCACGAACGGAACTGTTCGTGACGCCCGCGGGTTGGCCTCGATGACGAACACCTCACCGTCACGGACCGCGAACTGGACGTTCAACAGACCCCGGACCTCCAGTTCCGCGGCGATCCGGGCGGCGTACTCCCCCAGCCGGTCGACGGTCTCGGGGGTCAGCGATCGAGGTGGCAGAACACACGCCGAGTCGCCGGAGTGCACCCCGGCCTCCTCCACGTGTTCCATGACACCCCCGATGAGCACCTCGCCCGTGTGATCGCGGACGGCGTCGACATCGACCTCGATGGCGCTCTCCAGGAAACGGTCGATCAGGACCGGCCGTTCGGCCGAGAGACCGCCCTCCCGACCGAGACTGCCGGTGTCGGCCATGGCCGCCATCGCCGACGTCAACTCGTCGTCGGTGTAGACCAGCTCCATGGCCCGCCCGCCGAGCACGTAGCTCGGACGCACCAGCGCCGGGTAGCCGACGTCAGCGGCCACCGCCACCGCCTCGGTGGCCGACGTCGCCGTTCCCCCCGGCGGTTGGGGTACGCCGATCCGGTGGCAGAGCTCGGCCCACTGGTCGCGGTCCTCGGCCGTGTCGATCGAGGCCGGCGCGGTACCGAGCACGAGCTCCGGTGGCAACTGGTTGGCCAGCTTGAGCGGCGTCTGGCCCCCGAGCGAGACGACGATGCCGACCAGCTCGCCGCCCGACGCCTGTTCGGCTTCGATGATGTTCAGCACGTCCTCGATGGTGATCGGCTCGAAGTACAGCCGATCGGAGGTGTCGTAGTCGGTCGACACGGTTTCGGGATTGCAGTTGACCATGATGGTCTCGTAGCCGGCGTCACGGAGGGCGAAGCTGGCGTGCACGCAGCAGTAGTCGAACTCGATCCCCTGGCCGATCCGGTTGGGCCCCGAACCGAGGATCATGATCTTGGGACGGTCGGAGGCCTGCACCTCGGTCTCGTCCTCGTAGGTTCCGTAGTGGTACGGGGTGTGGGCCTCGAACTCCGCCGCGCAGGTGTCGACCGTCTTGAAGGTGGTCACGACACCGACCTCGAGACGGGCCGCCCTGACGACGGCCTCATCCAACCCGAGCAGGTAGGCCAGTTGGGCATCGCTGAAGCCGAGTTGCTTGGCCCGGCGCCAGGCGGCTCTGGTCATCGA
The DNA here is from genome assembly GCA_965216675.1 of Acidimicrobiales bacterium. Classification (GTDB taxonomy): domain Bacteria; phylum Actinomycetota; class Acidimicrobiia; order Acidimicrobiales; family SZUA-35; genus JAHELU01. The sequence continues at coordinate 4,503 of CBDCGK010000001.1, forward strand.
CTCGATCGACCGGCCCTCCAACGCCCGACGTTCGTCGACGATGATCGCCATCTGATCGAGGAACCACGGGTCGACGGCGGTGATCTCGTACAACTCCTCGATGGGGATTCCGCGCCTCAGTGCCGCCTCGAGCTGGAAGATCCGATCCGGGGTGGCGATGGCGACCGCCTTCTTCAACTCCTCGTCGCTCATCGTCGACCACTGGGCCTCGGCGGCCGAGCCGTTCAGCCCGGCCTGGCCGATCTCGAGCGATCGGCACGCCTTCTGCAGTGATTCCGGGAACGTCCGACCGATGGCCATCACCTCACCAACCGACTGCATGGACGTGCCGAGCACCCCGCTGGTGCCGGGGAACTTCTCGAACGCCCAGCGGGGGATCTTGGTCACCACGTAGTCGATCACCGGCTCGAACGACGACGGGGTGACCCGGGTGATGTCGTTGGGGATCTCGTCGAGCGTGTAGCCGACGGCCAACTTGGCGGCGATCTTGGCGATCGGAAAGCCCGTGGCCTTGGACGCGAGCGCCGATGACCGGCTGACTCGGGGGTTCATCTCGATGATGACCATGCGGCCCGTGTCCGGTTCGATGGCGAACTGGACGTTGGAACCGCCGGTCTCGACCCCGACCCGGCGCAGGCAGGCGAAGGCGGCGTCGCGCATGATCTGGTATTCGACGTCGGACAGGGTCTGTATGGGCGCGACCGTTATCGAGTCGCCGGTGTGGACCCCCATGGGATCGAGGTTCTCGATGGAGCAGATGATCACCTGGTTGTCGAGCCGGTCCCGCATGACCTCCAGCTCGAACTCCTTCCAGCCGGCGATCGACTCTTCGATCAGGATCTCCGAAATCGGACTGGCGGCCAGACCGTCGGCCGCCACCTTGGCGAACTGCTCGGGGGTGTGGGCGATGCCGGTGCCGCGACCACCGAGGATGTAGGCCGGCCGGATGATGACCGGCAGACCAATCTCTCCGATGATCTCGTTGGCCTCGGCCATCGTGTGGGCGACGCCGCTGCGGGGTACGTCGAGACCGATCTCGAGCATCGCCTCCTTGAAGTTCGAGCGGTCCTCGGCCGTGGCGATGGCCTCGGCGTTGGCCCCGATGAGCTCGACCCCGTGCTCGTCGAGCACGCCGGCCTCGACCAGCTCCATGGCCAGGTTCAGGGCGGTTTGGCCGCCGAGGGTCGGCAGGAGGGCATCGGGCTTCTCCGCCTCGATGATCCGGGTCAGCACCTCGCAGGTCAGCGGCTCGACGTAGGTGGCATCGGCGAAGTCGGGGTCGGTCATGATGGTGGCCGGATTGGAGTTGGCCAGCACCACCCGGTAGCCGTCGGCCCGCAGCGCCCGGCAGGCCTGGGTGCCGGAGTAGTCGAACTCGCAGGCCTGGCCGATCACGATCGGCCCCGAGCCGATCACCATGATCGTCTCGATGTCGCTCCGTCTAGGCATGGTCGACCTCCAGGGTCGGTCCGGGATCCGGCAGCCGGCCGTCGTCGATGAGGGAGGCGAAGCGCTCGAACAGATACGCACTGTCGTGCGGGCCCGGGCTGGCCTCGGGGTGGTGTTGCACGCTGAACGCCGATCCGTCGAGCAGTTGAAGCCCCTCGCACACCCCGTCGTTGAGGTTGACGTGGGTTACGACGGCCCGCTGGGCCACCGAGCCTCCGTCGACCGCGAAGTTGTGGTTCTGGCTGGTGATCTCGACGGCTCCCGTCGTCTGGTCCTTCACCGGGTGGTTGGCTCCGTGGTGGCCGAACGGCAGCTTCACGATCCGACCGCCGAGGGCCAGACCGAGGATCTGATGGCCGAGGCAGATCCCGAAGATCGGCACCCGGCCGAGGAGGTTCCGCACCGATTCGACCGCGTACGGCACCTCGGTCGGGTCGCCGGGGCCGTTCGACAGGAACACGCCGTCGGGCCGGCGGTCCAAGACCTCGGTTGCCGGAGTCGACGCCGGCACCACCTCGACGGTGCCGAGTTCGGCCAGCTTGTCGACGATGGTCGACTTGATGCCGAAGTCGTAGGCCACGATGCGGCGCTCGCCCGAGCCGGCCGTGTAGGGCTCGGCGGTGGTCACCTGGGCCACCAGATCGACACCGTCGGTTCCGGGCTCGTCGACGGCCGCCTGTTTGAGCTGCTCGACGGTCGCCGCTCCCGGTCCCTCGACGGGGCCGAATGCACCGGGCATGGCACCGGCGTCGCGTATGCGGCGGGTGAGGCGCCGGGTGTCGAGGCCGGCGATGCCCGACAGACCCCGGGCGTTCAGGAAGGCATCCAGCGATCGATCGGCCCGCCAGTTGGAGTGGCGGCGGGCCAGGTCACGCACGATGACGCCCCGGGCGAAGGTGGCGCGGGACTCGTTGTCGTCGCCGTTGGTGCCGTAGTTGCCGATATGGGGGTAGGTGAAGGTGATGATCTGACCGGCATACGACGGGTCGGTGATCACCTCCTGGTAGCCGGTGAGTGCAGTGTTGAACACGACTTCACCCGAGACGAAGCCGGCCTCCGGGATGGCGCCGATGTGCTCGCCCTCGAAAAGGGAACCGTCGCTCAGCGCCAGGACGGCGGCAACTGGAACCGCGCTCATCTCGTGGCCTTTCCGTCGATCACGACGGGTTCGCCGTCGAGGAATGTGTGGCGAACCGCACCGCGCACTTCCCGTCCGTGGAACGGGGTGTTCAGGGCCAGGCTGGCCAGGCCGGTACGGTCGACCGTCCAACGATGGTCGGGGTCGAAGACGCAGATGTTGGCAGGCTCACCGGGCCGCACCGGACGTCCGTGCCGGTCGGCCAGGCCGGCGATCTCGGCCGGCCGGATCGAAAGGAGGCGGATCAGGTCACCCAGATCGATGTCGGACAGTTCCGTCAGGGCCAGCGCCAGCGCGGTCTCGAGCCCCAACATCCCCGGCGGGGCCTGGTCGAACGGCAGCTCCTTCGAGTCGGGCGTGTGGGGGGCGTGATCGGTGGCGATGGCATCGATCGTGCCGTCGGCCAGACCGGCCTTGATCGCCGCCACATCGGACTCGGTCCGCAGCGGCGGATGGACCTTGAACACCGGATCGTAGGAGGCACAGCTTCCGTCGGTCAGGGTGAAGTGATGGGGGGTGGCCTCGGCGGTCACCGGATGTCCGGCGGCCTTGGCCGCCCGCACCATCTCGACGCTGCCCGCCGATGAGAGATGCTGAAGGTGGACCCGCATACCGGTCAGGCGGGCCAGCGCGATGTCCCGCATGACCATCAGTTCCTCCGCCTCCGACGGCTGACCGGCCAAGCCGAGCTGCGCCGACCACCGGCCCTCGTGCATGACCCCGCCCTGCGACAGGGCGTTGACCTCGCAGTGCTGCGACAGCACCACCTTCGTGCCGTCGCCCGGATCGAGACTCGCCGCGTACTCGAGCGCCCGGCGCATCAGCTGATCGTCCTGTACACCGGTGCCGTCGTCGGTGAACATGCGCACGCCGAGGTCGACGAGTTCGCCCATCGGAGCCAGGGTCTCGCCCAGCCTGCCGATGGTGATCGCGGCCGACGGCTTGATCTCGCACAGTGCCGTGCGACCGTGGGCCACCACCTCGTTGATCACCGCGGCGGTATCCATGCAGGGGCTGGTGTTGGGCATGGCGACCACTGCGGTGTAGCCACCGAGGGCCGCGGCCCGGGAGCCGGTTTCGATCGTCTCGGCCGCCTCGTTGCCGGGCTGGCGGAGGTGGACGTGGAGGTCGACGAAACCGGGACTGACGACACAGCCGGTCACGTCGAGTCGTTCGTCGGCCGCCTCGGGAGCGATGTCGACGAGCCGACCGGTGGCACCGTCGACGACCACGTCGTCGGAACGTCGGCCGTCGACGTCGACGACGTCACCTCCGACGAGGGCGTAGCTTGTCATACCGATTCCTCCACGGGCTTCTCCGTTCGTTCGACCGCCTGGTTCATGTCGTCGGTTGTTGCCGCCGGCTCCCCGGTTGCGCCGATGTCGTCGAATTGGCCGGGACCCAGCACCGAGTACAGGACCGCCATCCGGGTCGGCACCCCGGCCGCCACCTGATCGAGAACGGCGGTCCTGGGATCGTCCACCACCTCGGGATCGATCTCGACCCCCCGGTTCATCGGCCCGGGGTGCATGATGAGCGCGTCGGGCTTGAGGCGGGTGGCTCGTTCGGTGGTGAGACCCCAACGGGTCCGGTACTCGCGTACCGACGGGAACAGCCCCGCTGAGAGACGCTCCTGTTGGATTCGGAGGAGATAGACCACGTCGACCTTCTCGACGACGGCGTCGAAGTCGCTCGAAACCTCGACCGGCCAGCCTCCGACATCGGGCGGCATGAGGGTACGGGGACCGACGAGCGTGACGGTGGCGCCGAGTTTGGTGAAGGTGTCGACGTCGGAGCGGGCCACCCTGGAATGGTTGATGTCGCCGCAGATGGCGATGTTGAGGCCGTCGAGGGAGCCGAAACGGCGGCGGATCGTGTAGGCGTCGAGAAGGGCCTGTGTCGGGTGCTGGTGCCAGCCGTCACCGGCGTTGATCACCGACGCGTCGGTCCACTGGGAGATCTGTTGGGGTGCGCCGGAGCTGGAATGGCGGACGACGATGGCGTCGACCGACATGGCGCTGATCGTCTCGACGGTGTCGCGTAGCGACTCCCCCTTCTTGGTCGAGGACTGTGACACGGAGAAGTTGACGACGTCGGCGGAGAGCCGGCGAGCGGCGAGATCAAACGAGGTTCTGGTTCTGGTCGAATCCTCGAAGAAGGCCAGCACCACCGTTTTGCCCCGAAGTGCTGGGACCTTGGGTATCGGCCGCTCGAGAATGCCGGCGAAGCTGTCGGTCAGACGAAAGATCTGATCGAGATCGGCCCGGCTGAGATCCCGGGTGGAGATCAGGTGCTTCATCGCTCCATCTCCCCGATCTCGACCCGCTCGATGGTGGCGTTGACGGTCTCGGTCCGGCGGGTGGGGAGGTTCTTGCCGACGTAGTCGGGCCGGATCGGCAGCTCCCGGTGCCCCCGGTCCACCATGACGGCCAACTGAATGGCGCGAGGGCGGCCCTGGTCGATGATGGCGTCGAGCGCCGCCCGGATCGTGCGGCCGGTGAACAGCACGTCGTCGACCAGCACGACGACCTTGCGGTCGATCTCATAGGTGATCTCGGTGTCGGCTTCCGGCAGGACCGGGCGCAGGTTGATGTCGTCGCGGTAGAAGGCGACATCGAGGCGTCCGAGCGGCACCGAAACGCCCTCGATCTCCTCCAGTGCTTCGGCGATGGCTTCGGCGAAGGGTACGCCTCCGGTTTGGAGCCCGATGAGCACGACGTCGGTCAGCCCCTCGTTGGCCTCGACGATCTCGTGGGCCATCCGCCGAACGGCCCGTCGCACCGACGCCGTGTCGAGCACCTCGCTTCTGGCAACAAAAACGCCCCCGTAGGGGGGCGTGCGTCGTCGTTCGCGTTCGGCCAAGGTGACTCCTTCCGTCTGGGTCTCGCGGTACCCACTTCACGGATCTGCCACTTCCGGACTGTAGCCACCATGTTCGTGGCGCGCGCCCATGCCCGCCGGATTTTGCGGTGACATCGATCTCATCCCACCCACACCCGCCCGAACTTTGTGCGCCCGGCGACCCGTTCAAGGGTCGCCGGCGGCTCAAAGTTCGGTGAGGATGGAGACGTCGTAGGTGAAGTCGGCCGGGGTCGACACGGCCGAGGATCGGTCCGGGAGTCCGACACCTGACACGGTCACACGCACGGTCACCTGGCCGTCGACCACCTCGTCGGCCAGTTCGCCGCTCAGATCCGGCTCCCAGACGATGACCGACGATGGGATCTCGCCGTCCTTGCTGATCCGGGCCACGACCTGCAGGTCGATCGGGCGACCGTCGACGGTCATCACCACCGTCGCCCGGCTGAAATCGGCCTCGTTGATGGCGAACGACCAGCGAGGATAGACGATCGAGGCGGGAACATGGCCCCGGGGCGGCCAGGCGACGAACCCGTCGGGCTCCCGGGTTGCGAACTCGTCGACGAACACGTCGTCGTCGAAAACCCACAGGGCGTTCGACGGGTAGCGGCCGTCGACACCGGCCACGTGGCCGATCCCCATGAACCGGGTCGGCGGGTGGAGGATCGTGGACCGATGCCCGACGTCGATGTTGCCCGAACCCGGATCCTCGATGTAGCCGTCGATCGCCGTCGGACCGGTCCGACCGAGATAGAGGTTGCTGTTGGCAGCGGCGCGACCTCCATCGTCGGAGTAGCAGGCGAAATCGGTTTCGGGATGGTGGGTCAGCTCACCTTCGGCGCTCATCATCAACGCCGCCGCCTGGGCCAGGCGCGACATCTCAGCGTCCTCGGAGACCTGGGACGGCACCCCGGCCATGGCCCGGTAGTAGGCGATACGCAACAGCGTCTCGCTCCGCAGCGACGTCGAACTGTCGCCGGGCCGGCAGACGTCGTGATCACCGGTCCAGTTCATGTCCGGCACGGGGCGGCTGAACATGGCCCGGTACGCCACCTCCACCGCCTCCCGATCCGACGTGTCGATCCACGGGTCGAGCTCGGACCGATCGAACGCCACCGACTGTGAGTCGTCGACGAACGACGTCAACACGAGCAACGACACCAGGGCGGCGGCAACGGTCGATGAGAGGCGCCGAAACACCTCGTCCTATCGACCGGACCATCACCGTTGTTGAGCGGGTGATCGGAGCCCGGCTCGGCCCGCTTGGGCCCTTACTCCGCCGACGGGGGGCCTTTCGTCGACGAGGTCAGATCGGAGGCGATTGCAGCCAGGACGCCGTTGACGAACCGGCTCGACTCGTCGGTGGAATAGCGGCCGGCCAGCTCGACGGCCTCCGACAGGACGACACCGGTCGGGGTTTCCCCCTCGATCAGCTCGGCGACCGCCAGCCGCATGATGGCAAGGTCGAGCACCGGCATCCGGGCCGGCGTCCAGCCGGTGGCCTTGCCTTCGATCAGCCTGTCGGACTCGGCGCGGTGCCGCTCGCTGCGGCGCAGCAGCTCGGCGGTGAACGGCGGGGCCGGCAACACGAGCGTGGCCAGCATCTCGTCGACCGTAAGTCCCCGCACGGCCGCCTCGTAGGCCAGTTCGACCGCCCGTTCCCTCGACTCGCGCCGACTCCGGTTGGCGCTGAAGGTGTCGGAGGATTCCTCCGGAGAGCCGGAGGTCACGCTCGGGTCTGGTATTCGCCCGAGCGGGTGTCGACCTTGATCCGGTCGCCGATGTTCACGAACAACGGAACCTGGACGACGAGACCGGTCTCGAGAGTGGCCGGCTTGCGGGCACCGGACACCCGGTCACCCTGGATGCCGGGCTCGGTTTCGGCGACCTCGAGTTCGACCGAGGCCGGAAGGTCGGTGCCGATGATCTCGTCGCCGTACATGAGAAAGACGATTGGTTGACCCTCGACGATGTAGTTGGCCGCCTCGCCCATCGCCTCCACCGACACCGACCGCTGTTCGAAGGTCTCGGAGTCCATCACCGCGAAATCGGTGCCGTCCCGGTAGAGGTACTGCTTCTCCCGCTTCTCGATGTACGCGCTCTCCATCTTCTCACCGGCTCGAAAGGTCCGATCGATGACCGCGCCGGTGCGGACGTTACGCAGGGTCGAGCGGACGAACGCGCCGCCCTTGCCCGGTTTGACGTGCTGGAAGTCCTGAATCTGGAACAGGCCGTCGGACAGCTCGACGGTCATGCCGTTCTTGAAGTCGTTGGTGCTGATGGATGCCATGGAACGATCTTTCTTCTTCACTTCGGGCGACGATGGCCGCCGGCCGCAGGCGTGGTAACGGTATCGGGGTGGCCATCGGGCCCCACCCCCCTACTGTCACGCTCGTCCGACGTCAGCGTGCCCGATGCCGGCCCACCGGGCGCCAGTCGAGCTCGGGATTCTTCGGACTGAGGGTGATCGGACGACAGCCGTCACCGGTCACGATCACCGAGTCCTCGATCCGGACCCCGCCGACACCGGCCCGGTAGACGCCGGGCTCGACGGTGACCACCTGGCCGGTTCGAAGGTCGACCGGGTCGGTCTTGCCCAGGAACGGGGTCTCGTGGATCTCGAGCCCGATTCCGTGGCCGGCACCGTGCACGAACTCGTCGGCCATGCCGAGTTCGCCCAGGACGCCGCGGCACGCCCCGTCGACGGCGACGGTGGAAACGCCGTCGACCACGGCGGCGACCCCGGCCGCCTGCGCCGTCTCCACCGCCCGGTACATGTCCTCGGTCTCGGCGGAGAACCCCCCGACGACGAAGGTGCGGGTCATGTCGCTGCCGTAGCCGTCGACGGCGGCACCCATGTCGATGACCAGCAGGTCGCCGTCCGCCAGGGGCCGCGCCGAGGGAACGGCGTGGGGACGGGAACTGTTGACCCCGGCGGCCACGATGGTGGGAAAGCTGATGCCGTCGGCCCCCAGGTCGACCATCGTCGTCTCCAACCGGCGGGCGATCTGCTGTTCGGTCACCTGCGGCGGCAGGTCGGCCAGCACCGACGCCAACGCCTCATCCGCGATGGTCGCGGCTCGGCTCAGGCGGGCCAGTTCCCCTTCGTCTTTGACCTCTCGTTCGGTCTCGACCAGCCGATCGAGGGGTCGGACCCTGTCCGGTCCGAGAACCTCGACCGCCTGTTGGTGTTGGGCCCACGTGACGTGATGGTGTTCCAGGCCGACCGCCAGATCGGCCGGAACGCCTTCGAGGAGGGCGGCCAGCACGGCCCGCTCGATCACGATCCGGGCCTCGACCCCCGCCTCGTCGAGCTGCTGGTCGAGCTGTTCTGTGTAGCGGGCGTCGGTGGCGACGACGAGCTCATCGGCGGTGACCGCCACCGCCGCATTGGAGCCGGTGAAGCCGGTCAGCCACCGAACGTTCGCCGGCTTGGTGACGATGAACAGCTCGCAGACACCGTCGATGGCCGTCCGCAGCCGAGCGGACCGTGCGGCGACCTCCATCGCCGGCAGGGCGACTCCTGGCCGGCCGGCTTCCTCGCCGGTGGTCCGATCGTCAGTCATCGTCAGTCACCGTCTGCCACCATCGCTTCGAGGACGTCGCGCAGCAGTTCGTCGTCGTCGATCACCACGGTCTCGACGCCACCGGGTCCGTCGAGCACGAAGGTGGTGCCCTCGAGCGCCTTCTTGTCCCGACCGAACAGGGCGACGAGTTCGGCGAGATCGTAGCCGGCGGGCAGCTCGGCGCTCAGCCCGTAGCGGGCCACCACCCGACGGTGTTCGTCGACGCGGGCCCGGTCGATGCGACCGAGACGATGGGCCAGCTCGGCGGCGTAGACCAGGCCGATGCCGACGGCCTCACCGTGGCGCAGATCGTAGGATCCCGCCGTCTCCAGGGCATGGGCCAGCGTGTGCCCGTAGTTGAGTATCGCCCGCCGACCGCCTTCCCGCTCGTCGCCCGACACGACATCGGCTTTGATTCGCACCGATGCCGCGACCCGTTCGGTCAGCGGGAGCCGCCCGAGGTCGCCTCCGCCGATGAAGTGGTATTTGGCCAGCTCACCCATGCCGGACACGAACTCGCGGTTCGGCAGCGTCTCCAGAGCGTCGATCTCGCAGATGACCGCGGTCGGCTGCCAGAACGCGCCGACCAGGTTCTTGCCTTCGGGAAGGTTGACGCCGGTCTTTCCCCCGACGGCGGCGTCGATCTGCCCCAACAGTGTTGTGGACACGTGAACCACCGGAATGCCTCGATGGTAGGTGGCGGCCAGAAAGCCGGCGACGTCCGACACCACCCCTCCCCCGACCGACACCACGGCATCGGCCCTCGTCATCCCCCATTGGGCCATGGCCGAGGCCAACTCGCCGACCACGTCCAGCCGTTTCGACCGCTCGCCCGGCTCCAACAGAAACGTCCGCTGGTCCCGTCCGGTCTCGACGTGGACACCGATGCCGGGCTGGGTGATGACCGCCACCCGTTCGGTCCGCTTCGGCAGCACATCGCCAAGGAGGCGGCTTGCTCCCCGGCCGATGTGGATGGGATAGGAGCGCCCGTCGTCGAAGGCCACCGTCTCGGTGAGGATCCGCGTTCGGTTGCAGGCTGCCGGATCCTTCAGCCCGGCCAGCACTGCGTCGACGATCGCCTCGGTGGTGAGGCCACCGGTGTCGATGATGACGTCGGCCGCGGTGGTGAGGTCCCGGAGATGTCGGGCCCGAAACGCCGCCGACGACTCATCGCCGCCTCGCTCGGTCCCGTCGTCCGATCCGGCCGTCACGGTCTCGGCTCGGTCCAGCCATACCACCAGCGTCGACCGCCACCGCGACCGCGCATCGGGGTCGGCAACGGCGTCGAGGCCGGCGGCCGCGACCGCTCGAACCTCACCCGCCGGGCGGTCGGCGAGAGCCTGAGACAGGCCGTCGACCACACGATCGGTCACCGCTCCCGGCAACCCCACCAAAACAACGGAATCGGCTGACACCGCTACAGGTTAACCTTCCGGCGGGGGATGCCGAGGACAGTTTCCGGCTCGAAGTTCCCTTGCCCGACCGCCAGGACTAGAGCGCGATGCCGGAGGCGATGGCAGGAGAGACCACGACGATCACCAGGCTGGCCGCGGCCAGCGCCGGACCGAAGGGGATCTCGGCTCGACCCCGACCCCGCGCCAGGTTGTAGATCAGACCGAAGACTCCTCCACCGGTCAGGGCCAGCAGGATCGTCCAGAAGACCAGTCTCGTCGTGTCGAGCAGGCCCGGCTGGAGCCAACCGACGAACAGACCGAGGAGCAGGGCCAGCTTCACGTCACCACGACCCATGCCGTTCTCGTAGACCAGGTGGGCGAAGCCGATGAAACCACCGAACACGGCGGCCCCGAGCAGCGCAGAGTTGATGCCGGCGACATAGTCGAACTCGCCCGAGAAGACCAGGATCAGGAACAGACCGACGATGATGGACGGCCAGACGATGACGTTCGGCAGCAGATGGGTTTCGATGTCGATGACCGACAACGCCACCAGCACCGCCCCCAGCGCCAGATAGGGGACGAGCATCGGCGACCAACCGAAACGGAGTCCGAGGGCGAGGAAGACCCCGACGGAGGCGAGATCCACCAGCGGATACCGAACTCCCTTGTGGTTGGCACACGATGGACAGTGATCGGTCCACGACAGGACCGGCCGCAGGCTCCGGGAGCCCAGGCCGGCCTGACAGGCCGAACAGCGGTGCTCCGGTGCGAGCCGGAGCCGATCCACGGCCCGGTCGACGATGATGCCGATCCACGGCCCGGCGACGAGTCCGAGAACGACGCTGGCGAGGATGAGTGCGACCGTGATCATCTACGATCGCCCGATGACCGGTCGAGGTGGTGGCTTCGGCTGGGGCCTATTCCTCACCCTTGATGTACTGCATGAGCAGACCGTTGCCGTCCTTCGGGTCGTCGAGCAGCTCGGAGGCGTCGCTCAGGCCGTCGCCGAACTCGGAGATCTCGGCCGGGGACGGCGGTGCGAGGTCGTCAGCCGAGGGAGGTGGGGGCATCGGCGGCCGGTCCGCCGTGACCTCGGCCTCCGCGGGTGCTGCGGCCGGGGCGGCGACAGGATTGCCGGCCAGAGCCGGCGGCGGTGAGGCCGCGGCCGCCATCCGCTGCGGGCGGGACTGGAAGCCGCCGAGTCCACCGGCGTCGCCGATGACGACGAGCTGGCGCTCAGCCAGGTTCTTGATCTGCCGGCTGCCTTCGACCTCGCCGAGGGAGAGTCGTTCACAGACCGTGGACGCAGGACAACCGGCGCCGATGGTGGTCAGGGCCGACCACTCGTCGCGGCTGATCGTCACCTCGTCGGCCGGCAGGTCCGACGCCGGGGTGACGACGTGGTTCAGCGACGGGACGACAGCCTCGATCGCCCGCCAATCGAGGAGTCGGTTCTCGGCGCCGCTGAGCACCGACACGACGTTCTCCTCGTACTCGGTGGCCTCGACCTCCCGGGCGGTGAACGTGAAACTGCCTTCGGCGTAGCGAAGCAGTTCGAACATGACATCCTCGATGCCGGTTCCGTTGGCGGTGAAACTGGCGGTCCCGTCGACGAGCCGGCCCTCACGGAACATGAGCGCCCCGCTGCCACGATCCCCTTTGATGTCGAGTTGGCCGGTCTTCGATGTGCTCGAAAGCAGTCCAAGCACCTCGTCGAGCGCAAAGTTCTCGAGCGAACCCTGAAGCATGTGATTGGTATCCTTCCTCATCGCGCCCGCTGAGTCGGGAGGCGAAAGCGTGACTACACCTGTTACTTCGGCGCGCCAAACGAGTAGTTGAGAACTTCCTCCGGCTAGGGCGTCGATGGCGGCCGGTCAGCCGAGATGGTCGGCGACCGAGGCCATCATGGCGTCGACGGGCGCCTCTTGGCCGGTCCACAATTCGAAGGCCGCCGCGGCTTGATGCACCAGCATCGGCACACCACCCTGAACCTCGGCTCCCCGTTCGGTGGCCGCGGCGAGCAGCGGCGTTTCTTGCGGGTTGTAGACAATGTCGACCACGATGTGGGAGTCCGAGATCCGGTCGACGTCGATCGGGGTCCGGCCGGCGGCGGGACCACCGGCCATGCCGACCGATGTGGTATTGACGATCACGGTCACGTCGGCAAGGTCCTCCTCGACACCGGCGTGAGCCTGATCGGCGACCTCGACCGCCTCTGCCAACCGTTCCGGTGAGCGATTGACGACCACGATGTCGGCGGCGCCGCGTCGGCCGAGTGCTTCGATGATCGACTTGGCCGCCCCACCGGCGCCGATGACGCCGACGGTGAGCCCCTCCAGGGTCCGCCCGTGATCGCGTTCGAAGGCGGCGACGAAGCCATCGCCGTCGGTCGACGCGGCGACGATTCGATCGTCGCGCCAATGCAGGCAGTTGGCGGCGCCGAGACGCTCAACGGTCGGTGTGCGTTCGTCGGCTGCCGCGGCCACATCGGCTTTGTGGGGCATGGTGACCGACAGCCCGCCGAGACCGAGCGTCCGCATGGCCACCACGGCGTTGGCGCCCCTCCCGGGTTCGACGTCCAGCGCCACGCAAGCCCAGTCGAAATCGGCGGCGGCGAATGCCGCGTTGTGGATCCGAGGCGAGAGCGAGTGTCGTACCGGGTGGCCGATGACCGCGGCCAGGCGGGTTCGGCCGCTGATGTCGTGGGGCCGACCGGCCATCAACCGTCGAGTACCCCGGCCTCCTCGGCGATCCGCTTGAACTCGAGGAACTCATCGTCGGTGACGGCGAAGTTGTGGGTCCGGCCGTCCGGCGAGAGGACGTAGAACAGCCAGTCGCCCTCGGCCGGGTTCATCGCCGCCTCGAGTGACGCCTTCGACGGCATGGCGATCGGCGTCGGCGGCAGGCCGGTCTGGCGCCTCGAGTAGTAGGGGTTCTCGGTCGAGTTCAGCAGCTCGGTGGTCAACACCGCCTGCCGGTCCTGGAGGGCATAGAGGTAGGTGGCGTCGATACCCAGCCAGTGGTTGTCGCGCAGACGGTTGTAGATGACCCGGGCGATCTTCGGTCGGTCCTCATCGACCTTGGCCTCCGCCTCGATGAGGGAGGCGATGACGATGACCTCGTAGGCCGAGAGGTTGTGTTTCCGTTCGGCTCCGCCGTAGCCGAGCTCGCCGGTGACCCGGGCGAACTCGTCGTTCATCTTGGCCAGTACTTCGAGCGCGGTGACGTCGTCCTCGATGAAGTACTTGGCCGGGAACAGCAGCCCCTCCCAGCTGGTCTCGCCCGGTGGTCGGTAACGGGGGGTGAGCTGGCCGCTGTCGAGCACGGCCTGGAGGTCGGCTTCGGTGACGCCCTCGATCTGTTGGGCGATCCGGGGCAGCATCTCGGAGACCCACAGGCCCTCCGGCACGACGAACTCGCCGTATTCGATTTGTCGGGGTCCGGCCAGCAGGACCTCGATCGCCTCGTCGGCCGACATGTTCTCGGCGAATGTGTACTCGCCGGCCTGGAAGTTGCCCTGGTCCCGCCACTGGGCGTAGTAGCGGAAGAAGGTCGAGTTCGGGATCACACCCTTGTCGCTCAGGATGCCGCCGATGTCGGCGGTCGTCGCTCCGGTGGGCACGCTGACGGCGACCGGTGCGCCGGGCTCGCCTTCGGGATCGATCTGCCCGGCGAGCCAGCTGCGGCCCGTGGTGTAGACGACGTAGCCGATGACCGCCAGGATGACCACGGCGGCCACGGCCCGCAGCACACGGAAGCCGGCGGGTCGGGCGGTCACGAACTCGGACTGGTCGTCCCAGCCCAGGTCGGGCCCGGGTTGGCCGGCGGACTGCGGTGCGTGACTCCCGGGCCGGTGTTGGGTCCTGATGTCATGCTGATCCAGCGAACTCACCCTGTTGATACTACGGCGCAGGAGCCCGCGAGCGGTGTCACGACTCCTCCCGATCACCTCCCCCTCATTCCGGCGGCCGTAGACCACCCAAAACGACACCCCACAACCGCCGGTATCGGCCACCATCGTTCCGGCGGCCGTAGACCCCCCAAAACGACACCCCACAACCGCCGGTATGGTTGGTCAGGAGGGGTTGGTGTCGAGCCAGCTCTGGAGGATGACGGCTGCGGCCACCTGGTCGACGACGGCCCGACCCCGGCGGGAGTCGACACCGGCGGCGGCGAGCGAGTGGCTGGCCGTCGTGGTGCTGTTCCGCTCGTCGTGGGTCTCGACGGTCACGCCCTCGGGCCCAAGCCTCCGCCGCAAGGCCTTGACCTCCGAAAGCACCTTCCGGGCCGCCGGACCGACGGATCCGTCGAGCGACAGGGGCAGACCGACGACGACAACCGTCGCTCCGGTTCGGGAAACGATCTCGGCGATGCGGTCGTGTTCGACGGGACGGTTCCCGACTCGTGTGAGCGTCTCCGACGGCGTGGCCACCGTACGTCCGGCGTCGCAGACGGCAACACCGACCCGCCGGTCGCCGAGGTCGAGGCCGATGACCCGACCGGCGTCCCGGTCGGGTTCGGGCCGAGCAGCCATGTCGGTCAGACCGGCACTCCTGCGGCCCGCCGGGCCAGGTCGAGGGCCTCGTTGACACCGCCGGGGTCCTTGCCTCCGGCCATCGCGAGATCGGGGCCCTTGCCCCCGCCACCCTTGATGGCCTTGGCCCCATCGGCGATGAGTTCGCCGGCGGACGGCGAATGACCAGGGGTGACGGCGGCCACCAGGGCCGCTCCCCCGCCCTCGGGCTCTCCTCCGAGCACCACGATGTCGACGCCGTCGCTGTTGCGCAGCTTGAGCGCCAGTTCCTTCAGCTCATCGCGGCCGAGGTTGTCGACCCGGGCCACCACGACGCCGTCGGTGGCCGAGGCGGCGAGATCCGACGCCAGGCCCTGGGCCATTCTTGCCTGGAGCTCGCGAACCTGATCCTTCAGCTCGGCGATCTCTCCGAGGCGTTTGCTCAAGCCGTCGAGCACCTTGGCCCGCTGTACGTTCAACAGCTCCGCCGCCGCATCGAGCGTCTGCTGCTCGGACCGCAACAGGTCGATGGCTCCGGCACCGGTGACGGCCTCGACCCGGCGCAGGTTCGAACCGATCGAGCCCTCGGAGACGATCTTCAACAGGCCGATGTCGCCCATGGCCTTCACATGGGTGCCGCCGCAGAACTCGAGCGTCGGTCCGGCTTTGAGCACCCGGACCAGCTCACCGTATTTGTCGCCGAAGAAGGCGATGGCGCCCATCTCCTCGGCTTCGGACTTCGTCATCTCCTCATGCAGCGCCGTCTCGTTGGTCAGGACGATGCCGTTGACCAGATCCTCGATGCGGGCGATCTGCTCAGGAGTCACCGGCTCGAAGTGGCTGAAGTCGAAACGCAGGCGGTCGGGGGCCACCAGCGAACCCTGCTGTTTCACGTGGTCGCCGAGCACCTCCCGAAGCGCCCAGTGGAGCAGGTGGGTGCCGGTGTGGTTCCGGCGAATGGCGTCTCGTCGTTCGACGTCGATCGAGAGCTTGGCTTTCTGGCCGGGTCGGATCTCGCCCGACAGGTCGGCGACAACGTGGCGGTGTACGCCGGGCACGGCGTACACCGTGTCGCGGATCGTGGCGGTGCCGGTCTCGGTGGTGATCGTGCCGGTGTCGCCGATCTGGCCGCCGGATTCCGCGTAGAACGGGGACCGGTCGACGAAGATCGACACGGTGTCGGTTCCGATGCCGGTCACCAACAGGACCTCGGCGTCGACATCGACCACCTGGTCGCGACCGACGAAATCGGTCGCCCCACTCGATTCGGACAGGGCCTGGACCTGCTCGAAGTCGACGGCCTGGATCACGCCCTTACGGGCCTCCTTGGCTCTCGTCCGCTGTTCCTCCATCGCGGAGTCGAACCCGGCCCGGTCAACGGAGAACCCTCGCTCGGCCACGACCTCCTCGGTCACCTCGAATGGAAAGCCGTAGGTGTCGTGCAGGAGGAACGCCACCGTTCCCGGCAGCGTGCCGCCCTCGGGAACGTCGGCCAGGTGCTGGTCGAGAATGGCCGATCCGGTGGCCAGCGTCTTGCGGAACTGGATTTCCTCCCGCTCCACGACGGAGCGGACCAGTTCGTGGGTCGAGACCAGCTCGGGATAGTCGGATCCCATGATGTCGACGACCGAGTCGACCAGTTGGGGGGTGACGATGTCCTCCACCCCGAGCAGGTAGGCGAAGCGGATGGCGCGGCGCATGATGCGGCGCAGCACATAGCCCCGGTCCTCGTTGGACGGGAAGACGCCGTCGGCGATGAGGAAGGTCATGGTCCGGGCGTGCTCGGCCAGCACCCGGAGCGCGAGGTCGGACTTGTCGTCGTGGCCGAGGGAGTATCCGGTGACCTCTTCGGCCGTTTGGATGAGGCGGGCCATCTCGTCGATCTCGAACACCGACTCCTTGCCCTGCAGCACGGCGAGGATGCGCTCGAGGCCGGCGCCGGTGTCGATCGACGGCTTCGGGAGCGGAGTCGACTCACCGGATTCGTCGGTCTCGAACTGCATGAAGACCAGGTTCCAGATCTCGACGAAGCGTTCGTCGCCGCCGTGAGCCGGGCCGCCGTCGGCACCGTAGGAGGGTCCCCGGTCCCAGAAGATCTCCGAGCTGGGGCCGTTGGGGCCGGTGTCGGCCATTCGCCACCAGTTGTCGTCGTCGAGGCGCTGAATGCGCTCGGCGGGCACGCCGACCTTGTCGCGCCAGATGGCTTCGGCCTCGTCGTCGGACAGATGCACGGTGACCCACAGCCGGTCGGAGTCGAGGCCGAGCACTTCGGTCACGAAGGTCCAGGCCATGGGGATGGCCTCTTCCTTGAAGTAGTCGCCGAAGCTGAAGTTGCCCATCATCTCGAAGAAGGTGAGATGGCGGGACGTGCGGCCGACCTCGTCGAGATCGTTGTGTTTGCCGCCGGCCCGCACGCACTTCTGAACCGTAACCGCCCGATTGTGCTCCGGCCGCTCCTCGCCGACGAAGTACGGCTTGAACGGCACCATGCCCGAGTTCACGAAAAGCAGCGTCTGGTCGTGCGGGATCAGGCTGGCCGACGCCAGTTCCTGATGATCCCGTTCGACGAAGAAATCGATGAAGGCTTTTCGCAGTTCTTTGGCTTTCATAGCACTCCCACTATCGGGCGACGAGAGAATCCTCTACGAACGAATCTAGCGGCAACAGCCGAAACCGGCCGACGATTACCGGCGTTCGGGGGTCCTGTCACGCTAGCCCGGTCGACCGGACTCACGGCCGGGACGCCAAGCATCGTCATGGGATCGAACCCGATCGTCGGAAGGTGCCGCCAGCTCCCTAACGATCCCAGGGTTTCGGGGCCCGCCGGTAGGTGCGCTGCACCCGATCGACCATCACGGAGGCCCGGCTCCTGACAAAGGGACGGCCCGGCGGGACCGGTTCGGGTACCGACGGAAGCGGTGGCCGCTCCGGGCGATGACGCCGATCGAGCAGTGCCTCGTCGGCTGCGGCGTGGTCGCCGTTGGCCCGGTGGTAGTCGGCCCATAACTCGCGTTCACGCCCGTCGGCCTCGGTCCGCCACTGATCGCGGACGTGGCGGACCGAGCCACCGGGGTCGGACCATCGATGGCGGATCCGTTTGGTCGCCGAACCAACTCGTCGTGACCCGTCGCTCACCGTCCGGGCGGCGCGGCCGGTGGCGATGGCACCGCCGCCGACCCGCAGGAGGTCGCCGGGTGCGGCGTCGATCGCCCGAACCACCGAGTCGGGTAGTCGTTGGGCCAACTCGTCGGTGGCGTCGTCGATCGACCTGGTCCGGGTCCGACGGGTCACGGCGCGGAGCGCAGCACCGAGCGCCACCCATCGGAAACGACGAAAGGCGAACCCGAGAAGCCAGCGGCTCACGGCAATCATCGGCGATCCCGCTTCCGGTCTTGGCCGGTTCCGATTGCCCCGGCCGGTTGGGCGTCCGCCTGACTGCGGCGACCGAACATCCAGCGGCGGGCCATCCGACCCGAGCCGGAAACGACGGCCAGTGTGCGAATCACCGGATCCTGGACCGCTTCATGGGTTCGACGGGTTGTCTCGGTGATGGCGGTGGTGGCCTGATCGGCCCGGTCGAGCACGATGTCGACCTTGTCGAGTTCGGCATCGGCGTCGGCCACCAGCTGACGCAGCTCCCGGAAGGCGGCGATGCCCTCGGTCCGCAGCTGGTCGGCGGTGTCGTGCAACCGGGCCAGCGTGTTGTTGAGATTGTTCACGGCGGTGACCAGAAACACCGCGGCCACCACCACGGCGATGGCCACGATGACAGCGGCGAACTCGGTGATCTCCATCAGCTTGTCGGCTCGCTCATCATGATTCGGCCTCCGGCTCCAGCTCGGACTTCGGCTCCGACCCCGGTGGTGGGCGATCGTCGACCGTATGGCCCTGACCGATGCGTCTCGTCACCTCGGCCTCATCACCGTGACCCTTCGGAGTGTAATAGGTGCGATCGACAAGATGGTCGGGTCGATACTGTTGGTCCACCCAACCTGAGGGGTCGTCGTGGGGATACCGGTAGCCCTCGCCGTGCCCGAGGGACGCCGCACCCTGGTAGGAGCCGTCGCGGAGATGTAGCGGCACCTCCCCCACCGGCAGATCGTTGACATCGGCGGTCGCCCGGTTCAAACCGGCATAGGCGGAGTTCGACTTGGGAGCCGTCGCCAGGTGCACGGTGGCATGGGCCAGGTTGATCCTGGCCTCCGGCAGACCGACGAAATCGACGGCCTGGGCTGCTGCGGTGGCGACCAGCAGCGCCCGGTGGTCGGCGAGGCCGACATCCTCGGAGGCGAAGATCACCAGTCGAC
>CBDCGK010000002.1:0-10830 GCA_965216675.1 Acidimicrobiales bacterium
ACCGAGGTGATCGACCGGCGCCATGACGAACTCGGTTTCTCGAATCTGTTCAGTTCCCGGCTCGTCGAACTACTCCGAGCCGCCGACTCGGCTGTTCTGGTCCTCAACCGAAAGGGGCGGGCTCGCCTGCTGGCGTGCCGAACGTGCGGCGAGCTGGTGCGGACCGAGGACGGCAACCATCTCATGATCGAGGACTCGGGGGGCTTGGTCGCCCCCGCCACCGGGCAACGTCGCCCGCTGGTGTGTGCGGTGTGCGGGGCGACCGCCCTGAAGCGGCTGCAGCTCGGGATCGGTCGGGCCGCCGAAGAGCTGTCGCGGCTTCTCGGTCGTCACGTCACCGAGTTCAGCGCCGGCGGCCGTACCGGCAGCGGCGACGGTGGCCGTCCCGGGTCGGTAGGCCGGTCCGGCGTCGTGCTCGGGACCGAGGCCGCGCTCCACGCCGTCGAGCGGGCCGATGTGGTCGGCTTTCTCGACTTCGACCAGGAGCTGCTGGCCCCTCGCTACCGGGCCGGCGAGCAGGCGCTGGCTCTGGTCGGCCTGGCCGCTCGTCTCACCGGCGGCCGACCCTCCGGCGGACGCCTGGTCATCCAGACTCGCGTTCCCGACCATCGGGTCATCAAGGCCGCCGTTGCCGCTGATCCGGCCCGCTTCGTCGAGGCTGAGGGAGCGCTCCGGGCGGAGCTCGGCTTTCCGCCGTTCGGGGCCCTGGCCGAGCTCAGCGGTGCCGGCGCCGGCGAGTATGCAGACCGCATGGTCGCCGTCGTCGACTCCGATCCAGTCCGATGGTCGGGTGTTCACATCCTCGGTCCGCGTCACGACGACCGGTATCTGGTGGCCGTTTCGCCGGTGGCGCTCGGTGGTCAGGACCGGCCCTGGGAGGCGCTGGCCGAGATCCTGGCCGGTACGGCCCGCCCGGCCGCCAGAGTCCGAGTCGCGGTCGATCCGCCCCGGGCGTGACCCGACGGCGCTGCCAGGAATTCAGCCGGCGTCGGGGCCTCCGGGAGGGGCCCAGCCCTGGCGGGTCACCTCGTAGAGACCGCCGGTGACCGAGTGGGCCACGTTGAGCGACCCCACCTTGCCCCGTTGGGGCAGGAACCCGATGTGGTCGACGACGGCCAGCATCGAGCGGTGCACCCCTCGCTCCTCGTGGCCGACGACCAGGCAGACATCGCCGCCGAGCGGCAGCTCCCACAACGGAGCCGCCGGCCCGGCCAGTTCGAGCGCCACGGTGGTCATTCCGGCGGCCCGGGCGGCGGCCACCGCCGCCGGCCCGTCGTCGACCTGCTCGACGGTCACCAGCCGCTCGCAGCCGAGCGCCGTCTTCGCCACTTTCGGGTGGGAGGTCGGTACCGATGGGGGCGCCATCCAGATTCTCTCCACCCGGTAGGCGGCGGCCGAGCGGAGGATCGCGCCGAGGTTGTAGGGGTTCTGAACGCCGTCGAGGATCAACCCGATCGACTGATCGCTGCGTCGACGCCACTCGCGGTGCAGGCGCTTCAGGTCCGTGGGGGACAGGGGAGCGGCCGGCCCGGTCACGATCGATCGCCCTCGGGATTCCGGGCGGAGACGTCGAGGAGACGAAACGCCGACTGGGATCGGCGGCGGCTCGTCGCCCAGCCGGAGTCACCGAGCCAGCGGTGCAGGCTGTCGGAGCCGAGGTGTTTCTGGACGACGAGGTGGGCGGTGCCATGTGGTGCCAGCCGATCCAGCCACTCGGTCAGCAGCTTGCGGAGGTTGGCCTTTCCGATCCGGATCGGAGGGTTCGACCAGATCCGATCGAAGCGGACATCGGCGGCCAGTTCGTCGGGGGCGATCACCTCGACGTTGTCGAGTCCATTGTCGACGGCGTTGCGACGGCACAGATCGCGGGCCCGTTCGTTGATGTCGACGGCCCAGATCCGGGCCTCTCGGTTGCGGCGGGCCAGCGTCAAGGCGATCGGTCCATAGCCGCAGCCGAGATCGAGGAGGTTGGCATCGCCGGGAGTGGGCTCGGGCCCGTGGAGCAGGAGTAGCTTGGTGCCGGCGTCCACCCCGTGACGCCCGAACACACCTCGATCGGTCGTCAGCGTCAGGCTGAGATCAGGCAGGTGGAGTTCGACCCTCTCCTCCCGGGATGCCACCTCGGGGTCGGCATGGAAGTAGTGGCCCGGCGTGCCCGGCGAGGGTGATGACGCCGACGACGGCGGGGGCGGTGAAGTCGACGGGGACACTGGTTGTAACCCTATCGGGTGAGTCTTTCAGGCTCGCGATCGAGCGCCGGTCGATCGACTACTCGGCCAGCGCCACGTCGACGACGGCCCGGGAGAAGCGGGTCTGCAGCGCCAACTGCGTGGAGCTTCTGGTGATACCCGGGGTCGAGACCATCTCCTGAAGGACCTCGTCGAGATGACGGTTGGAACGGGCCACGACCCGGCACAGCAGATCTCCTGGTCCGGTGATGGCATGAACCTCCAGGATCTCGGCGATGTCAACCAGGTGGTCGACCACGGCCTGATCCCGGCCCTGGGCGATCTCGAGGGTGACGAAGGCCAGCACGCCGAGCCCGATGGCGCCGGCGTCGACATCGGGACCGTAGCCGACGATCACCCGTTGCTTCTCGAGCCGGTCGATGCGGGCCTGAGCGGTGCCTCGGGCCACCGAGGCCAGGCGGGCCAGCTGGGCGACCGGTACCCGGGGCCGATCTCTCAGGATACGGAGGACCTGCCTGTCGATGTCATCCAACACCACCATCTTGCTCACCATCTTCACTGCTGTTCTGTCCGTTAATGTACAGATTGTATAGTCTTCTTCGTAGCTCTTGTGCGAATCGTCTCGATTGGCGTACAACAAGGTCACCATGATCGTTCTCGGATCGCCCGGTCCCGATCGCCTGGCGTTCCGTACCTACACCCCAACCGACCCCTCGAAGGAGCACCATGACCGTCGTCACCCCCACCTCCGCCTCGGCCGCTCCGGCCGCTCGCCTCACCGGCTGGGACTCCATCGAGTTCTGGGTCGGCAACGCCCGAGCCATGGCCGGATTCCTGGTCGGCTCGTTCGGCTTCACCGTCACCGCCTACGCCGGCCCCGAAACCGGGGTCGAGGGCAAGGCCTCGTACCTGCTCGAACAGGGCAACATCCGTCTGGTCGTCACTGCCGGTCTCACCCCGGAGTCGGAGATCTGGAACCACGTCCGACAGCATGGCGACGGAGCCCACGATCTGGCCTTCCTCGTCGACGACGCCACCGCCACCTACGAGGCCGCGATCGCCCGCGGTGCCCGGTCGGTCGACGAACCCTATGAGCTGACCGATGAGCATGGCGTGCTGCGGTTGTCGTCGGTCGCCACCTACGGTGAGACCAAACACACCTTCGTCGACCGGAGCGCCTACAACGGCTTCTACTGCCCGGGATTCTCCCGCGATGGCATCCCACCGAAACAGGTTGGTCCCGAGGTCGGTCTGATCGACATCGACCACGTGGTCGGCAACGTCGAGGAACACCGGCTCGACGAGTGGGTCTCGTTCTATGAGGACGTCATGGGTTTCACCCAGCTCCGCCACTTCGACGAGTCGCAGATCTCCACCGAGTTCTCCGCTCTTCGTTCGACGGTGGTGTGGAACGGCAGCAACATCGTCATGCCGCTCAACGAACCGGCGGAGGGGAAGCGCAAGAGCCAGATCCAGGAGTACATCGACACCTACCGGGGCCCCGGCGTGCAGCACCTGGCCTTCCGCACCGACGATGTCGTCCAGGCGATCGGCTCCCTCCGCGACCGGGGGGTTCGCTTCCTCGAGGCCAACGACGCCTACTACGAGGACGTCACCAACCGGCTGTCGTTCCTCGACATTCCGTGGGACGACATCCGGCGCCTCGGCATTCTCGTCGACCACGAACCCGACGGGTACCTCCTCCAGCTGTTCACCGAACCGGTGACCGACCGTCCGACCGTGTTCATCGAGATCATCGAGCGGGGCGGGGCCCGAGGATTCGGCGAGGGGAACTTCAAAGCCCTGTTCGAGTCGATCGAAAAAGAGCAGGCTCGTCGAGGGAACCTCTAGACCTGTCCGCATGGATCTGCCCGACCAGCGCCGTGACGGCAAGACGAAAGAGGTTCGATCATGACGTCCGAGACGGCCTGGATCCCGGTCCCCGCCGGCTCACCGTTTCCGGTTACCAACCTTCCGTTGGGGGTGGGCCATGACGGCGACGGCCGCAATCGGGTGTGGGTGGCCGTCGGCGACTCGGCGCTCGACCTGGCGGCCACGGCCGAGGCCGGTCTCCTGGACGGGCTCGAACTGACCGAGGGCACGCTGGCCCGGGGCGACCTCAACCGCTTCCTGAGCGCAGGGCCCGGTCGCTGGACGGCGCTGCGGGCCCGACTGCAGGAGTTGTTGGCCGATGCCGGCGCCGGCAACCGGCTTCAAACCGCCGTCGCCGGCCGGGCGGAGTTGACCATGGCGGTGCCGGTGAAGGTCCGGGACTACGTCGACTTCTACTCCTCGATCCACCACGCCACCAACCTGGGACGCCTCTTCCGACCCGACGGGGAGGCCCTGATGCCGAACTGGCGTCGGATTCCGATCGGCTACCACGGCCGGTCGGCCACCCTCGTCGCCGACGGCACACCGATCCGCCGGCCGATCGGCTACCGCCTCGTCGACGGCGAGCCCACCGTAGGCCCCACCAACGCCCTCGACATCGAACTCGAGATCGGCACGGTGATCGGTGTCGGCAGCGCCGTCGGCCAGCCGATCGACATCGACGCCGCGGGGGAGCACCTCTACGGTATGTGCCTGGTCAACGACTGGTCGGCCCGCGACATCCAGGGCTACGAGTACCAGCCGCTCGGCCCGTTCCTGGGAAAGAGCTTCGCCACTTCGCTGTCGCCGTGGCTGGTCTCGTTCGAGGCGTTGGAGCCGTTCCGGGTGGCGC
The DNA here is from genome assembly GCA_965216675.1 of Acidimicrobiales bacterium. Classification (GTDB taxonomy): domain Bacteria; phylum Actinomycetota; class Acidimicrobiia; order Acidimicrobiales; family SZUA-35; genus JAHELU01. The sequence continues at coordinate 4,915 of CBDCGK010000002.1, forward strand.
CACCCACCCAGGATCCGCCGCCGGCCGGCTACCTCGACACCGCCCGGCCGTGGGGATTCGATCTGCACCTGGAGGTCCGGCTCCAGTCGGCGGCGATGCGTGACGCCGGCCTGGAACCGGTCCGTGTCAGCACGGTCGGTTTCGCCGACATGTACTGGACGCCCGCCCAGCAACTGGCCCACATGACCGTCAACGGAGCCGCCACAACCGCCGGCGACCTGTTCGCCTCCGGAACGGTGTCGGGTCCCGAGCCCGGCACCGAGGGCAGCTTCATCGAGCTGACCTGGCGCGGCGAGCGGCCCATCGATCTGCCCGACGGCACCACCCGAACGTTCCTGCTCGACGGCGATCGGGTCGAGCTCCGAGGCTGGGCCGGATCCGATCCGGCGACCCGAATCGGGCTTGGCTCGGTCAGCGGAACGATCACCCCCGCCCCTGTAGTGTCCGAATGAAACCACCACGTCCGGAACCGACCCGAACTGAACTCGGAGGATAGCGATGCCCTACTACCGCCAGGTCGGTCAGATACCGCCCAAGCGCCACACCATCTTCTGCGACGACGACGGTCGCCGCTACAACGAGGAACTGATGGGCCAGGAGGGTTTCGCCTCCCGCTCCGCGCTGCTCTATCACCGTCACTCACCGAGCGCCATCACCGCCATCGAACCGCTCGAGGATCCGGTCGACGGCACCCTGAGCGCGGATGCGCCGCTCGCCCCCCGTCACCTGCGAACCTCACAGGTGAAGTCCGGTGATGACATCGTCACCGGGCGCCACGTCCTGCTCGGCAACGCGGATGTCCGGATCGCCTGGGCTCGAGTGGACGGCACGTCCGGTGACGGTCCTCTGTACCGCAACGCCACCGGCGACGAGCTGATCTATGTCCAAGAGGGACCGGCGGCCCTGGAGTCGGTGTTCGGACGGCTCGAGGTCCGTCCCGGCGACTATGTGGTCGTGCCCGCCTCGACCACCCATCGCTGGCGCCACGACGGCGATCTGGCGATGCTCATCGTCGAATCCAGTGGACACGTGGCCCCTCCCCGCCGGTACCTGTCCAACGGTGGTCAGTTCCTGGAACACGCGCCCTACTGCGAGCGTGATCTCCGGGCCCCGGACGAGCCGCTGATCGAAGAGGGCGAGAACGTCGAGGTCGTGGTCCGCACCCGGGCCGGGCTGAGCCGCCACGTCCACCGGACCCATCCCTTCGACGTGGTCGGCTGGGACGGTCACCTCTACCCGTGGGCGTTCAACATCGCGGACTTCGAACCGATCGTGGGGCGCATTCACCAGCCGCCACCGGTGCACCAGACCTTCGAGGGTCCGGGGTTCGTGGTCTGCTCGTTCGTGCCCCGCCTCTACGATTTCCACCCCGATGCGGTGAAGGTGCCGTACCACCATGCCAACACCGACTCCGACGAGATCCTGTTCTACAGCGACGGTGATTTCATGAGTCGGGCCGGCTCCGGGATCGGCGTGGGGTCGATCTCCTATCACCCCATGGGTTTCGTTCACGGCCCTCAGCCCGGCAGCCACGAGGCGAGTATGGACACCGACCGGACCGGTGAGACGGCCGTCATGATCGACACTTTCGCCCCCTTGCAGGTCAGCGACACGGCCCGAGCCGCCTCGGACCCCGACTATCCGTGGAGTTGGGATCGATAGAGCTGGGATCGATGGTTCGGCCGATCAGGCCGGGATCGACGCGGCCGTTGACGGCTCCAGGACCTGGTGTCGTGACCACGGCACTAGCCTTGAGGTTCATGAACGCCCCCTTCTCGGTCCGAACCTTCGGAGACCCCGTTCTCCGTCGTGTTGCGTCGGAAGTGACCGACATCGACGGTCGTCTCGTGAGGCTGGCCGACGACATGCTCGTCACTATGTATGCCGAGCCCGGGATCGGCCTGGCTGCTCCCCAGGTGGGCGTCCAGCGTCGGCTGTTCGTCTACGACATCGGCGACGGTCCCCAGGCGATCGTCAACCCGGAGATCACCGAATCCGAGGGTGAGTGGGGCTACATCGAAGGCTGTCTGTCCGTTCCTGGATTGTCGTGGGAGATCGTCCGCCCGAAGCAGGTTCACGTCACCGGACGAGACCTCAACGGCAACGAGGTGTCGCTCGAAGCCGATGATCTGCTGGGCCGGCTGATCCAGCACGAGCTCGACCACCTTGACGGCGTGTTGCTCATCGACCACCTGGAGGTCGACGTAAGACGGGCCGCACTGCGCACGTTGCGTGAGCGCTACGTCGACGACATGCTGCCCGGCGCCGGCGTGGCCGCAGCGCCGGGGGAATCCGGCGGGGCGGGTGGCGGACTTCGTCTTCCGTGACCGGGCCTGAACTCGCCGTGCCGCCTCGGACCGTACGCCGGGTCGCCTTTCTCGGTACGCCGATCGCCGCCGTCGCGCCGCTGCGGGCGCTGGCCGCGGCCGGGTTCGAGATCCCGCTTGTCGTGACCCAGCCCGATCGCCGGCGAGGACGTGGCTCCCGGCTCGACCCGTCGCCGGTCAAGGAGGCGGCCCTCGATCTCGGCATCGCGGTTGTTCACGACCCTTACGATGTGGTCGACAGCTGGGTCGACGTCGGTGTGGTGGTCGCCTACGGCCGGCTTCTCCGGCGGGACCTGCTGGAGGCGGTGCCGATGCTCAACGTGCACTTCTCGCTGCTTCCCCGTTGGCGCGGCGCGGCCCCGGTGGAGCGGGCGATCCTGGCCGGAGACGCCACAACCGGGGTGTGCGTGATGCGCATCACCGAGGGGCTTGACGAAGGTCCCGTGTATGCCTGCGCTGAAACCGCCATCGGTGACGACGAGTCGTCGACCGAGCTGACGGCCCGCCTGTCCCACATGGGGGCCAGTCTGCTCGTCGACGTGCTGTCGACCGGTCTCGGTGAGCCGCGGCCCCAGGGTGGCCCTCCGACGATTGCCGCCAAGATCGACCGGTCCGAGAACGACCTCGACTTCACCCTGCCGGCCGTCGAACTGCATCGACGGGTGCGCATCGGTCGAGCGCACACGCTGTTCCGTGGTGAACGACTTGGCATCGAACGATCCCGGGTGCTCAGCGGCTCCGATCTCGCGGCCGCCCAGGGGGTGGGATCGGAGTTGGCCGCCGGCGGCCTGCACCTCATCCGCCGGCCGGACGAAACCAGATCGGTTGTCGCTTCGGCCGGCGATGACACGGCGCTCGAACTTCTGACGGTAAAGCCGGCGGGGAAGCGGGCGATGCCCGCCCTTGACTGGTGGAACGGCGCCCAGCCACAAGACGGTGAACGACTTGGCTGCTGAGCGGGACACCCGCCGGTCGAGCGGCTCCAACCGGACGAAGGGCAAGCGTCGCCCCAGTCAGGCGCGGGGCTCGGCGTCGCGCCGCGTGGCGATCGAAGCGGTTCGCCGCATCAACGTCGACGGGGCCTACGCGAATCTCGTGCTGCCCGAGATGTTGGAACGTTCGAAGCTCAGCGCCGAAGACCGGCGATTCGTGACCGAACTGGTCTACGGATCGACCAGGATGCGGCGGGCCTGTCGCTATCTCACCGACCGATTCCTCGTCGGCTCGGCCGATGAGGAGGTCGAGGCCGCCCTCCAGATCGGTGCCTATCAGCTCGCCTTTCTCGGCACCCCGGCCCACGCCGCGGTGGCGGCCACAGTCGGTGCGGTCAGAGGCCGCGGCCGTTCGGTCGTCAACGCCGTGCTCCGGCGGGTGGCCGACGCACCGGTTTCCTATCCCGATCCGGCAACCGAGTTGAGTTACCCCGACTGGCTGGTCGACCGTATGACCGCCTTCCTCGGGGCCGACGCAGCCATCGCGGCGTTGACCGCCATGAACCGGCCGGCGACCACCTCCGTTCGTGACGACGGCTATGTCCAGGACCCGGCCTCCCAGGCCGTGGTCGCGCTGATTGGAGCCGGTCCGGGCGAGGTGGTCGTCGACCTGTGTGCGGCCCCGGGAGGCAAGGCCACCGGTTTGGCCGCCACTGGCGCCTTCGTGGTTGCGGCCGATCGGCGGTTGAGCCGAACGAGGCTGGTGGCCGCCAACGCCGACCGGCTCGACTGTCAACTCGGCATCGTCGTTGCCGACGGACGGCGTCCCGCGGTGAGGCCGGCATCGGTCGACAAGGTACTCGTCGACGCGCCGTGCTCGGGCTTCGGGAGCCTTCGTCGCCGGGCCGACGCCCGCTGGCGGATCGAGCCGGAGGCCCCGGACCGCCTGGCCGAGTTGCAGCGTGAGCTGGTGGTGGCGGCGCTCGACCTGGTCCGGCCCGGTGGGGAGGTGGTCTACAGCGTGTGCACGCTCGATGAGGCCGAGGGTCCGGGGGTGATCGACGCCGTGCTCGCGTCACGGCCCGATGTCGAGCTCGGTCCGCTTCCGCCCGAGCCCTGGCTGGCCAGGGGTTCGGTGGCACTGCTGTTGCCCGAGGAGTCCGACGGCATGATGCTGTCGCGACTGGTCAAGTCCGCCTCCTGAGACGGGAAAGGGACGGGGCTACACCCGATCCTTGAAGTGGAGGAACAGACCGGAACGCACCTTCGGTTCGAAGTAGGTCGACTTCGGCGGCATGACCAGATCCTTGTCGGCGACCTCGAAGAGCTCCTCCATCGTCACCGGGTTCATGATGAAGACGGCCTCGCCCGGCGCCAGGTCGAGTGATGTCAGCGCCTCCTCGGTGCCGAGTCCGGGTTTGTAGCGAAGCCGGCCGCCGGGATCGGACTCGTCGATGTCAAGCAGCGGTTTCAGAACGGAAGCGGCCAGGCGTGACGGATCCAACCGGTCGACGGTGGTCGCCTCCGCCTCCGACGGGAGGGGGAGATCGATCAGCCCCCAGCGCATGGCTGCTCCGTCGGTGAAACCGACGGCGATCTCGGAGAGCCGCCGGTCCAGAACGTCCTCGATCGACGACACGAACCGACCGGACAGCTCCGATTCGATCAGCGGCCGGAGGCGCTCGGCGGAGACCGGATCGATGACCCGGTGGAACGCCTTGTTGAACATCTGGTGAGCGGGGAACACCGTGCTCAGCATCCAGCGATCGCCGGGCCGCCGATGATGATCGCTCCGTTCCTGGTGCCAGGCGGCGGCCGCCGCCCGGTGATGCCCGTCGATCAGGTACAGGTGGCCGTCGGAGAGCACGTTCTGGAGTCGGTCGGCCGCGGCGTCGTCCGGCACCGCCCAAACCTGCTGGTGCAGTCCGTCGGCGGTCACGAAGTCGAGTTCCGGTTCGTGGTCGGTGCAGCCGATCATGGCGTCGAGCAGGCGCTCGGAGTCTCTCGAGGCGAGGGCGATCGGACTGGACTGGGCACCGACCACGTCGAGATGGTTGGAGAGGTGCCGGGCCCGGTCACCCTTGATCCGCTCGTGGATGCGAACGTGCCCGTCCTCGTAGTCCGAGACCGCCACCCCGCACACGACACCGGTCTGGGAGTGGCCCGCCGCGGTGAGACGGTAGATGTAGAACCGCGCGCCGTCGGGTGGGGCGAAGGCGTCGGCCGCCAGGAGCGAGTCGAGCGAACGTCGGCCCGCCACCAGTAGATCATGTGCCGTCAGCGTCGAGTCGTCGACGTCCTCGGGCGCCCTGGTCACACCCAGGTAGGAGTGGGGGAACCGTCGCAGGTGTTCCTGTCGTTGACCGGGGCTCAGCGCGTCGTGCGGGGGTGACGGAACCTCGGAGGTCCACGCCGGTCGCAACAGGTTGAGGGTGAGCGGACGGACGGTCGCCACGGATCGCCTACCCGTTCCGGGCGGCGAAGTCGGACATGAACGAGACGAGCGCATCGACGCTCTCGTCGGCCAGCGCGTTGTAGACACTGGCCCTGACCCCGCCCACCGAGCGGTGGCCGGGCAGGTTCTCGAACCGGTTTTCCTGAGCCTCGGCCAGGAAGGAGGCCTCCAGCTCCTCGGTGGGCAGCCGGAACACGATGTT